>NZ_JBEZDO010000001.1:711720-741620 GCF_040648355.1 Nonomuraea sp. NPDC049152
GCGCGGGGGGGGGGGGGGGGGGCGGCCCGGGCGGGGGGGGTGGGGCCCCGCGCGGGGCCCGGGGGCGGGCCGGGCCCCTGCCCCCCCCCCGGGGGGCCGGGGGCCCCGCCGAGGACGCCGGTGAGAACCGACGCCGCGGCCCTCGGCAACGTGACCCTCACCATCTGGGACCAGGAGGTCCGCGGCGGACAGGCCGCCCAGATGAAGCAGCTCAACGCCGCGTTCGAGGCGAAGTACCCCAACATCAAGCTCAAGCGGGTGTCCCGGTCCTTCGACGACCTCAACACCACCCTGCGCCTGGCGCTGAGCGGCAACGAGCCGCCGGACGTGGTGCAGGCCAACAACGGCCGGCCCCAGATGGGCGCCTACGTGAAGGCCGGCTACCTCCGCCCGCTGGACCCCTACGCCGAGGCGTACGGGTGGAAGAAGCGCTATCCGCAGTCGGTCCTGCAGTACGTGAGCTACAGCGCCGACGGCAAGGTCTTCGGCGAGGGCAACGTGTACGGCCTGCCCCAGGTGGGCGAGGTCGTCGGCGTCCTCTACAACAAGGCCAAGCTGACCAAGCTCGGTCTGCGGCCGCCGAAGACCTGGGAGGAGTTCGAGACCGCGCTGGCCAAGGCCAAGGCCGCCGGCGAGGTGCCGCTACAGCTGGGCAACCTCGACAAGTGGCCCGGCGTCCACGTGTTCGGCACCGTGCAGGGACGGAACGTCCCCGCCGACCAGATCACCACGCTGGGCTTCGGCCGCAAGGGCGCCTCGTGGACCACGCCGGACAACACCAAGGCCGCCCAGCAGCTCGTCGACTGGGTCGGCAAGGGCTACTTCAACCAGGGCTTCAACGGCCAGGGCTACGACGCGGCCTGGCAGGCGTTCGGCAAGGGCGAAGGCGTCTTCCTGATCGGGGGCACGTGGCTGATCGCCGACCTGGAGAAGGTCATGCACGAGGACCTGGGCTTCGCCCTCCCGCCCAACGCCACACCCCTGGCCACGGGCGGCACGGGCCTGCCGTTCGCCGTCACGGCCAAGAGCGCCAACCCCGACGCGGCGGCCGCCTACATCGACTTCATCACCGACGCGGACGCCATGAAGGTGCTCACCTCCAACGGTCTCCTGCCGATCGCCGACACCGATCGGCAGAGCGTGAAGGCAGGCTCGCAGCAGGACATGTTCATGGCGTTCGCCACGGTCACCAAGCAGGACGGGCTGGTGCCGTACCTCGACTACGCCACCCCGACCTTCGCCGACACGCTGGGCGCGGCGGTGCAGGACCTGCTGGCCGAGAAGTCGACCCCGCAGGAGTTCCTGGCCACGCTGGAGAAGGACTACAAGACCTTCGTCGAAAGCAACGAGTGATCGGGGACGCATGGCCTCGCCGCTCCTCGGGGAGCCGCGTCCGGAGGCCGAGGTGACCCGTTTCCGCTCCTCCTCCGCGAGGATGCAGGCAGCCGGCCGTCCACCAGGGGAGCCCCGCCGTGTCGCCTACCTCTACCTGCTGCCGGCGTTCGCCGTCTACGCGGTGTTCCTGCTCTACCCGATCGGTCGCGCGGTGCATCTCTCGCTGTACGACTGGGACGGGCTGAGCCTGGGCCGGTGGGCCGGACTGGCCAACTACGCCGCGATCGTCGCGGACGAGAAGCTGCGGGCCGCCTTCGGCCACGCTCTGGTCCTCGTCGGGTTCTACGCGGTGGCGCCTCTGGTCATCGGGCTGACGCTGGCCGCGATACTCAACCATGCCAAGGTCCGCGGGCTCGGGTTCTTCCGGACGGTGGTGTTCCTGCCGCAGGTGGTCGCCATGGTCGTGGTGGCCGTGGCCTGGCGGCGCGTCTACTCCCCCGACGGCAGCCTCAACGGCCTGCTCGGCGCGCTCGGGCTCGACTCGCTCACGCGGGGCTGGCTGGGCGACTACACCTTCGCCCTGCCGGCCGTCGGCGTGGTCGGCACGTGGTTCGAGACCGGTCTCGTGACCGTGCTGCTGCTGGCCGGGATGAGCCGCATCCCGACGGAGCTGTACGAGGCGGCCCGGCTCGACGGCGCCGACGCGCTCAGGGAGTTCTTCGCTGTGACGCTGCCCTCGGTGCGAGGCGAGATCGCGGTCGCGCTGACGCTGACCGTGATCGCCGCGCTGCGGACGTTCGACCTGGTGTACATCACCACGCGGGGCGGTCCCGGCGACTCGACGTCGGTGCCGTCGTACGAGGTCTACCACCGGGCCTTCGAACTCGGGCAGGTCGGCTCGGCGGCGGCGATCGGCGTCACCCTCACCGTCGTCATCTTCGCGATCTCGTTCGTGATCAACCGCTTCGCCGACAGAGGTGTCTCGTGATCTCTCGCGGGGAGCGCCTCGCCAACTACGTCATCCTGACGGCCTTCGCCGCGTTCGCGCTGTTCCCCGTCCTGACGGTCCTGTCCGCCGCGCTCGGGCCCGACGACGGCGCGGGACCGGCCGGGCAGGGGTTCAGCGTGGCAGGGCTGCACCTGGGCAACTTCGCCGCGGCGTGGGAGATCGGGCGGTTCGACACCTACCTGCGAAGCAGCCTGGCGGTGTCGTCGTTCGTCGTGGTCGTCAGTGTCGTGCTGTCGATCATGAGCGGGTACGCGTTCGGCACCATGCGCTTTCGCGGCCAGGGGGTGCTGTTCTACCTGTTCCTCCTCGGGATCATGATGCCGAGCGAGGCCATCGCGGTCCCGCTCTACTTCGACCTGCGCGCCCTCGGCCTGACCGACACCTTCTGGTCGGTCGCGCTGCCGCAGGTGGCGCTGTCGGTGGCGTTCGGCACCTTCTGGATGCGGGCGTACTTCCGCACCAGCAGCCGCGCGATCGTCGAGGCCGCCCGCATCGACGGCGCCTCGACGTGGCGCATCCTGTGGCAGGTGCTGGTGCCCCCCGCCCGGCCCGCCGTCGTCACCCTGACCGTCCTGATCTTCATGTGGACGTGGAACGAGTTCCTCATCCCCCTGATCATGGTGACCAGCGAGTCACTGCGGACGGCGCCGCTGGGGCTGGCGTTCTTCCAGGGCCAGTACACCTCCGGCTTCACCCTCCTCGCCGCCGGATCGGTCATCGTCGCCACCCCGGTCGTGATCTTCTACCTGTTCCTCCAGCGTCACTTCATCCGCGGGCTGCTCCAGGGGGCGGTCCGCGAATAACTCCCGGAGGTTCCATGCTTCTGTCGCGTTCGCCAGGACGCCTGGGGGCGCTCGTCGCCGCGGCCGTACTCGCCCTCGTGCCCTCCGCCGCAGCGCTGGCCGTTCCCCGGGCCTCCCCCACCTCGGCAGGCTCCCCCACCTCGGCGGACTCGGCCACGGATCTCGACGCGCTGTTCGTCGGCGCCCATCCCGACGACGAGGCCTTCACGCTGTCGACGCTCGGGCAGTGGAGCGAGGACCACGGCATCCGCACCGGCGTCGTCACCGTCACCAGGGGCGAGGGCGGCGGCAACGCCGTCGGTCCCGAGGAGGGCCCCGCCCTCGGGCTGCTCAGGGAGGCCGAGGAGCGTACGGCGGTCGCGAAGGCAGGCGTGCGGGAGGTGTTCAACCTCGACGAGGTCGACTTCTACTACACGGTGAGCGCCCCGCTGACCCGGCAGATCTGGGGAGGCGAGACCTTGGAGAAGGTCGTGCGGATCGTCCGCCAGACCCGGCCCGAGGTCCTGCTGACCATGGACCCGGCCCCCTCTCCTGGCAACCACGGAAACCACCAGCAGGCGGCGCGGCTGGCCACCGAGGCCTTCTACGCGGCGGCCGATCCCCGGGCGTTCCCCGAGCAGATCACCCGTGAGGGGCTGCGGCCCTTCGCGCCCGCTCGCCTGCTCCTCGGCAGGGCGCGCGGCACCTCACAGAACGGCCCTGACTGCGCCTCGACGTTCCGCCCCGCCAACCCGGCGCAGAACGTGTACGGCGTGTGGAGCGGCCGCGTCTCGCCGAGCCAGGGCAGGACCTGGGCCGCCATCGAGCGAGACGCCCAGCGCGTGTACGCCTCCCAGGGCTGGGCCGTCTTCCCCGACGTGCCGTCCGACCCCGCCCAACTCGGCTGCGACTTCTTCACCCTGGTCGACTCGCGCGTGCCGTTCCCCGAGCCGGGCTCCGCGGCCGCCGCCGCGCCGACGGCGATCTTCGACGGCGCACTGGTCAGGGGGAAGGGCGCCGTTCCTCTCGGCACCCTGCTCGACCTGCGTGCCGGCACGTTCGACGTCCGCCCTGGCACGGCGTTCACCGTCAAGGTCACCGCGACCGCTCCGTCCGGGGAGCCGCTGGGCCGATCGGCCGTGACGCTGCGGGCTCCCGAAGGCTGGCAGGTCACCGGGTCCGGCGAGCTCGGCAGGCTCACTCCCGGACGTTCCGGTTCGGCGACGTTCACGGTGACCCCGCCGCGGGGCGCGACCCCCGGTGACAGGGCGCGCGTCGCGGCGACGCTGACCACCGAGCGGGGCCGCGGCTACACCGACCGGCAGGTCGAGGTGAGCCCCGCCGTACGAGGGGGACAGCAGCCGCTTCCCCAGGTCGACCAGTACGAGAAGTGGGCCGCGGAACTCGACGCGCCGCAGCTTCGCGGCCTGGTCACGCCCGTGCTCACCCTGCCCTCCGGCGGCTCCCGCCAGGTGGGTGTCGTGGTCACGAACGTGAGCGACACCACCCGGTCCGGATCCGTACGGCTGGACCTGCCCGCGGGCTTCGCCGCCGACCGCGCCGAAGCGCCCTACAGCGGCCTGAGGGCCGGGGCCTCGACGACGGTGCCGTTCACCGTCACCAACACCGACGCCTCGCTGAAGACCTCGAACGATGGCGGCGACTACGCCTACACCATCACGACCACCAGCCAGGACGGCTCCAGCGTGAGCAGGCCCGCGCTCGAACTGGTCCCCGCGACCTCCATCCCGCAGGCCACCTCGACGCCCGTCGTCGACGGCGTCGCGGGCGACGGCGAGTACACAGGTCCCTCCTTGGACATCTCGCGACTCTGGGAGGGCACCGCGTGCTCGTCGGCGGCGGACTGCTCGGGCACGGCCAAGGTCACCTGGCGTGACGACACGCTGTTCCTGCTGGTCCAGGTGAAGGACGACGTGGTCGGCACCCGCCTGCCCGCGTCCGACTGCAAGCGGCACTGGCGGACCGACTCCGTCGAGGTGACCCTCGACCCGCGCGGCACGTCGGAGAACACCTCCACGACGTTCAAGACCGCGGTGCTGCCGGTGACGGCCGAGGGGCCGCCGTGCTTCGAGCGTGACGCCGACAACCGTCAGGGACCGGGCGGGGAGAGCGCCCCTGGGATGCGGGTGGCCGCCAAGGTCTCCACCGGGGAGTACGTCGTGGAGATGGCCGTGCCGATGGAGATCCTGCCGGGCGCCGTCGACCACGGGCACCTCGGGCTGAACGTCCTGGTCTACGACTCCGACACCCAGGACAAGACCGGCCAGACCCGGATCGGCTGGTCGACGTGGGGCGGCGTGCAGGGCGACCCGTATCGGTGGGGCGTCGCGACCCTGCCCGGGTACCACCCTCCGGCGGGACGGCCGACCACCCCGCCCGCCCCGGTGATCCCCGACACCGGCCTGTCCAGCCTGGACTCGCCGCAGTCGCTGGAGCAGGCGGTCCGCCTCGGCCTCGCGCCGGCGGGCGGTCCCGCGGCCAAGCCGTCCGAGAGTGGCTCGGTCACCTCCGCCGCGGGCGCGGACGACGCCGTGAAGGTGACGTTGCGCGCCGCCTCCGCCGGCAAGGCACACCTGTTCGTCCGGGACGCCCAGGGGACGGCGGGCAGCCGCGTCGTCACCGTCTCCGCCAGGGGCACCACGACCGTGCGCGTGCCGCTGGCCCGCGCCACGGGCGCCCGCCCGACGGTGGTGGCCGGATGGGAGGCGCCAGGAGGAGGCACGCTGGCTTCCAGGACCCGCGTGCGCTGACAGAGCCGGCACGTTCCCCGAACCGTCGTGGTTCGGGGAACGTACGCCGCGGCTAACCGAGGGCGCGGTCGAGGTTGAACGCGGCGCTGATCAACGCCAGGTGGGTGAACGCCTGCGGGAAGTTGCCGCGCTGTTCGCCGGCGAGCCCGATCTCCTCGGCGAAGAGCCCGAGGTGGTTGGCATAGGTGAGCATCTTCTCGAAGGCCAGCCGGGCCTCGTCGAGCAGCCCGGCGCGGGCGAGCGCTTCGACGTACCAGAACGAGCAGATCGAGAACGTGCCTTCCTCCCCCCGCAGCCCGTCCGGGCTCGCCTCCGGGTCGTAGCGGTAGACCAGCGAGTCGGTCACCAGGTGGTCGCCGAGTGCCTTGAGGGTGGACAACCACTTCGGATCGGTGGGCGAGATGAACTTCGCCAGCGGCATCATCAACACCGAGGCGTCGAGCACATCGCCGTCGAGATACTGGGAGAACGCCTGCAGCCTGGGCGACCAGCCGCGCTGCATGATCTGACGGTAGATCTCGTCGCGCGTCCGCTGCCACCGCACCAGGTCGGCGGGCAGTCCGCGGCGGTTGGCCATGCGGATGGCCCGTTCGATGGCCACCCAGCACATGAGCCGCGAGTACAGGAAGTTCTTGCGCCCGCCGCGGGTCTCCCAGATGCCCTCGTCAGGCTGGTCCCAGTTGTCGCAGACCCAGTCGACGATGGTGCCGACGTAGTCCCAGCCGTCACTGGAGATCGGTTTGCCCCAGTGGTCGTAGAGGTAGATGGCGTCGATGAGCGCCCCGTAGGTGTCGAGCTGCAACTGCCCGACGGCGGCGTTCCCGACTCGGACCGGAGACGATCCCTCGTACCCCTCGAGGTGGTCCAGCTGACATTCGGGCAGCTCACCGCGCCCGTCGATGCCGTACATGATCTGCAAGGGTCCCGACGCGCCCGGCGTGCTCCTGCACACGTTCGTCGACAGGAACCGGATGAACGCCGCGGCCTCGTCGGTGAAGCCGAGCCTGAGCAGCGCGTACACGCAGAACGCGGCGTCACGGACCCACACGTACCGGTAGTCCCAGTTGCGCTCACCACCGACGACCTCCGGCAGGCTGCACGTGGGCGCGGCCACGATGCCACCGGTCGGGGCGTACGTGAGGAGCTTCAGGAGCAGCGCGGAACGGTGCACCATCTCGCGCCACCGGCCGCGGTACCGCGACGCGGACAGCCATCGCCGCCAGAAGGCCACGGTGGCGTCGAACTGCTGCTCGGCCTCGGCGCCCACGCACGAGCGAGGCGCGACCCCCTCACCGACCCGGTCGAGAGCGAAAACGACGTACTCCCCCTCCTGGACTTTGAACTCCGACCACACGTCCAGACCGTCGACCTCCATCGGCACGGTGGCGGTGAGCGCGAGAGAGAGGGAGGGCGACTCGAAGATCGCCCGGCCCTGCTCCAGGCGTACCGTGTGCGTCTGCCTGCCGTAGTCGAACCGGGGCGCGACTCGCATGCGGAACGGCAATGATCCGCGGACGCAGGCCACCCGCCGGATCAGCCGGTGGCGGTCGGGCTCGGGCGACTCATCGGCGACGGGCATGAAGTCCTGGATCTCACCCACTCCGTCGTCGGAGTAGAACCGGGTGATCAGTACGTTCGTGTCGGGGAAGTAGAACTGCTTGGTCCTCGACGGCAGGTCGGCTGCCAGTTCGAACGATCCGCCCTTGTCGTGGTCGAGCAGCGCGGCGAACACGCTGGGGGCGTCGAACCTCGGACAGCAGTACCAGTCGATCGTGCCGTTCGAGCCCACGAGCGCCGCGGTACACAGATCTCCGATCAGGCCGTGGTCGGCGATCGGCAGGTACCCGGAGTTCGAGCCCTCCCCGGAGACTCCAGTGGTCACCTCAGCCTCCCGCCGTTCGACTCGCCCGACGGCCAAAGCCTAGGTAACCGGGACACGCATCAGGGTCTGCCCATGTCAAAGACTCGGAAGGCTTTAACGTGCTTTCACCGACCTTGCCCCGCTATAGGCCGGCTATCGAGGTGCCGGCCGGGCTGGAGATGGGCGGCATCCCCGTGGTCACCGCCCTGGCGCGGCCCACCGACCTGCCCTGCGCGTTCGTCCACCCGTCAGAACGGGGCGACCCCGCCCGCGCCGAAGCGGGTCTCGTGGTCCCACACATGGGTGCATCCGGGGCACTGGAGGTGAAGCCGGCTTCCGGTGTTGCCGAGCAGGTAGCGCCAGTGCACCCCGCAGTTACGGCCACCGCCGCAGTCTCCGCAGTCCATGTTGTCGAAGCAGCCAGGGCACGACACCCACGCCCTGCGGCCAAGGTCGGCGTGTGGATCAATCGGCAGCATGGCCCGACCTCCTCCGCGGGAGGATCTCGGCCTCCACGAGCATGTCGTAGGTCTCCTGCTGCTTCTCGTCGAGGCCCGAGTAGAGGAGGTCGTACGCCTCCTCCTCGCCTCGCATCACCGCCGGGGGATCCCAGTCCGCCCCGAGTGCCGTCATGACCGCGGCACGTCGGCGAGTCTCCTCGAGGGTGAGGTCGATCTCGAAGACGGCGTATGCGCTGTTGCTGTCCTGGCTCATGGCGCGACTTTCCGTTGGGATGGCGAACGCGACATCGGCATGATCGGGGAAGGCGTCGCCTGGAGGCCCGGAGAGGGGGGCTCGGTGCGATGGCCGAGAGGGGCCCTTTGCGATCACGCGAAGCCGCGCTGGGATGGGACCCCTCCAAGAGGAGGAGTCTTGCCGTTTTGTATACCTTATGTCCCTTTTTGTGGTCAATTCATGACGTATCTTGCTGATCGCCCATTACCGAGGCCGCGCCCTCTTCGTCAGCCGCCGGCCGGCCTCGACGCGGCATCGCCGGTTCTCGCAAGCCACACCGTGATGGCCGGCACCGTCGCGGAGAGCGTGGTCAGCGATCTTCCTGTTGCGCCTGCCGACGCGACTGTCTACTCTTTGAGTAAACGTTTATTCAATGGAGCGATAGTGAAGACGCGAAGGGAACAAGCCGAGTGGCGGCGCGAGCAGCTTCTCGACGCGGCGTTGCGGGTTTTCGCCGGCAAGGGCGTGGACGGCGCGTCGGTCAAGGACATCGCGCAGGCGGCAGGGGTGACGCCCGGCTTGCTGTACCGCTACTTCGACAGCAAGGAAGCCCTGGTCGAGACGCTGCTCGCCGAGCGGGGTTTCCTGCCGCGACTACGCGAGTTGCTGACAGCGGACAATCGCGCGCGGCCGGCCGTCGAGGTGCTGACCGAGTTGCTGGGCGCCTTCGACGGACTGCTCGCCGACAACGCCGACCTCATGGCGGTGTTCTTCAGCGCCACCCAGGCGCGCGCGGCTCTGGCGGACCTGGTGAGCGAGGGGCAGCGGCTGATCGGCGACTTCCTGGCCGCGCGCGTCGCGGCCGGCGAACTGCGCCCGCACGACACGGCGACGGCGGCGAAGACCCTGTTCGCCACCGTGGCCGTCGGCCGGAGGACCGGCTCCGCGGTCGACGTCGCACACCTGGTCGAGCTGCTCTTCCCCTGCGAAAGGTGAGAACCATGCGTACCGAGAACGCGAGATGCTGCGTCGTCGGCGGAGGCCCGGCGGGGATGATGGCCGGCCTGCTGCTGGCCCGCCAAGGCGTCGAGGTGATCGTCGTGGAGAAGCACGCCGATTTCCTCAGGGATTTCAGGGGCGACACCGTCCACCCCTCCACAATGGAGCTGATCGCCGAGCTGGGCTGGATCGAGGAGTTCCTGCGCCTGCCGCACACCAAGATGCCGAACGTCACCGTGAACCTGGGCGGCAAGGCCGTCACCTTCGCCGACTTCAGCCGGCTGAAGGTGCGGTGCCCCTACATCGCCTTCATGCCGCAGTGGGACGTGCTCGACTTCCTGGCCGGCAAGGCCGAGGCGTACCCCTCCTTCCGTCTGCTGCGCAGCACCGAGGCCACGGAACTGATCACGGAGGAGGGCCGGGCCGTCGGTGTGCTGGCGACCACCGCCGAGGGGCCGGTCGAGGTGCGAGCCGACCTGGTGATCGCCGCGGACGGCCGCCACTCCACGATCCGCGCACGAGCCGGCCTGGAACCCGTGGCCGGAGCGCCCCCCATGGACGTGCTGTGGTTCCGCCTCCCCCGCCGCGAAGGCGATCACGTGCCCTTCTTCCAGGGCGGCAAGGGAGCGCTGATCTCCGTCAACAGGGGCGAGTTCTGGCAGCTCGCCTACGCGATCCCGGCGGCCGCCTTCGCCGGGATCAAGGAGGCGGGCCTGCCCGCCTTCAGGGAACGGGTCGCGGGCCTGGCCCCCGCCCTGCGGGACCGCGTCGAGCAGATCGACGACTGGGAGCAGGTGCATCAGCTGACGGTGAGGGTCGACCGGCTACCGCGCTGGCATCGGCCAGGGCTGCTGTGCATAGGTGACGCCGCCCACGCCATGTCACCCGCGGGCGGCGTCGGCATCAACCTGGCGGCGCAGGACGCGGTGGCCGCCGCCAACCTGCTCGGTCCCGCCCTCCTGCGGCCGGGCGTCCCCGGCGAGGCCGAACTGGCCATGGTCCAGTCGCGCAGACAGCGCGCCGCGAAGGTGACGCAGGCTTTTCAGGTCGGCATCCTGCGCGACCTGTACCCCAAGGACCTCGGCGACGACACGACCACGCACGTACCGCCGATCTTCACCGCGTTCAAGGCCGTGCCCCCGCTACGCCACATCATGGGCCGCTTCATCGGCATGGGAGTACGGCCAGAGCACATCGCCGACTGACGGGGCCCAGCCTGACCAGCGGCGCAGCGGGTGAGTGTGAAAGCAGGACGTGAAATCACTTCGAGTGACTAGTCAATTACCCTATGCTTTCGCTCTGGCGGCACACACAGCCGGGGGCGACGAGGGCCTGTGTGCCGCCACGCGGGGGCGTGCGGCCTGCCCCGAGGCAGACTCGGGGAACTCCTCGGGGCAGACCCGCACCCGCGACGCACAAGTCACCCATGGCACGGATCAGTACGGGCATCGCGACCAGCAAGGCGATCCCTCGCAGCGCACCGGCGACGGGATACGGCGCGCGCAGCCCGAACGTGTACGCCACCAGTCCGCCGGCCAGCGCCCCGAGCGGGATCAGCCCCCAGCCGAGCATCTTGTAGACGCTGTTCACCCGGCCGAGCAGTTCGGACGGCACGATCTGCTGCCGGAGGCTGACGGTGACGATGTTCCAGAGCGTGATGACGAAGCCGTTGGTGGCCAGGAGGGCGCCCAGCACGATCGCGTTCGGGCTCAACCCGATCCCGACGAAGATGACGACGTTAGTGACAAGCGCGGTGAGGAGTGCGGGAAGCGCGCCGATCCTCCTGACGACGCGCGCACTGACCAGGCCGCCAAGCAGGCTGCCGATCGCGGCGCCGCCGAGCAGCAGGCCGTAACCGCGCGCGTCGAGGTGCAGGGTCCTGGTCGCCAGCAGGACGAGTGTCGCGTTACCGAGTTGGCCGCAGAAGGTGTTGACTCCGAGCAGCAAGGCGAGGGTCCGCAGCAGCCGGTGACCGGCCAGCCAGCGCAGGCCGTCCGCGATCGCCGTGCGCATCGGCGGATGCTCGATCCGCTCGCGCCCGCGCCCGCGCCCGCGCCCGCGCCCGCGCCCGCGCCTGGGCAGTGTCGCCAGCAGCGCGGCCGACAGGGCGAACGAGCCGGCGTCCATCCCGAACGGCAGCGCCACGGCGACCGCGAAGAGCAGGCTACCGATCGGCGGTCCCGCGAATTCCCTGCCGATCGTGATGATGGTCTGCTGATGACCGTTCGCCTTGTGCAGCAGGGGCTTCGCGACGATTTCCGGCAGGATCGCCTGTGCCGCGTTGGCGAGAACGATCTCGCAAACCCCCAGCCCGAAGGCCGTGATCGCAAGCACGGGGATGCCGAGGTGGCCGAACGCGGCCAGCACCGCGATGATGCTGACGATCAGCGCCTGGATCGCCTGCGAACGCCACATCAGGGCGACGCGGTCGTGCCGGTCGACGAGCGCTCCGGCGGGGAGGGACAGCAGCAACCACGGCAGGTACATCGCCGCGGACACGACCGACACGAGCCGGGGGTCGCGCGTGATCGTGACGGTCAGCAGCGGAACAGCCGCGGCGAAAGCACCGTCACCGACGGTGTTGACACCCGCCGCCCACCACAACCGCCAGTAGGCCGGGGGCAGGCGTGGCCCCGCGTCGGTCTGCGTCATGTCGGGATCGTCACGCGCCGAGGGCCGTCACGACAGCGTTGAGGCCGACGCTCAATACTCAAGCCATGGCTCTGACGATCGATCTCGGCGTGGCCGAGCTGGCGGCGACGCGATTCGCGATCTCGCCGCTGTCCGAGACAGTGTCCAGCCTGCAGCAACTGGCTGATGTCGATCGGCACCCGATCAACCTGCGGTGGCTGCGGTGGGCGGCGGACGAGCTCGCCAGGCATCCACTCGACCTCTCACATACCTTGCCGCTGATCGTGAGCGACCGACCGAGCTGGCCGGAGTTCCTCGTTCCCGCCCCGCTCGGTGCTGGGGCCTCCATCGAGGACGACCTGGCGGCGCTGCGAAGGACGACCGCTCATCAGGTACGGGCCAGCCTCCGGCGCGTGTTCGGTGAAGAACTCCCTGACGCCGTCGCCCCGCTCGCCGCGCAGCCGGCGGCAGGTCTGCGTGCGATCGCCGCGGAACTGCGTGCGGCGCACGACCGGCTGATCGCGCCGCACTGGTCACGCATCCGGGCCGTACTCGACGCGGACGTCATCCATCGCGCCAAGCAGTTGGCCGCGGGCGGTGCCGAGAAGGTGTTCACCGACCTTCACCCGGATCTGCGCTGGTCCGATGGCCGGCTGATGCTGGAGGGAGCGCGCTGGCGGACCGAGCGCGTGGTGAATCGCGGTCCGGGTGGCCTGGTCCTCATGCCGGTCGTTCTCGGCTCGCCCTACGTGCTGATCAAGAAGAGCACGTCCACGCAGACCACGGTGCGATATCCGGCACGGGGTGTCGGGGCGTTGTGGACCGCGGGGACGCAGGCGCCCGCGGGCAGCGCGGTCCGGTTGCTCGGTCGGCCGCGGGCCGAACTGCTCGAGGCGCTGCGCTCCCCCGCGACGACCACGGATCTGGCTCGCGCGCTCGGTGTCACCCCCAGTGCGGTGTCGCACCACCTCCGCGTACTGCATGAGAGCGGGCTCGTCGCACGGGAGCGATCCGGGCGTACCGTTTTGTACATGACGACCGCCCTCGGGGCGTCCCTTCTCGGGACGACTGCGTGAGCGGGTCACGTGGCCCGACCCTTGGGGAACGTCTCCGAGTAGGCGTTCGCCGTGCGGGCCAGGCCGTACCCGCGCCTCCGCGGCAGGTCAGCTCAGCGCACGATTGACTGCCGCGACATACCTGTAGAAGGCCTTCGTGCGATGGGCGGGGTCCTCGGCCCAGGCACGGCTCAGCTTCCCGCCGGCGAAGAACTGCTCGCGTTGGCCACGGCTCAGTTCGAGCTGTACGCCCATGCCTCTGCGGTTCTTGTTCACGATGTTGCGCGGGCTGTCACCGCCGATCTCCTCGGGCACCGACGTCGCCACGGTGAACCCCGCCGCTCGGAGTTCGGCCGTGACCTTGCCGGCCAGCTTCGTGTCGCGTCCGCCGACGTAGGTGGTCGCCTTCGCGCCCGACGCCGCGTGCCAGGAGACGGTGTAGTCGACCCCTGTCACCACCTTGAGCGCCCTGGGCTCGTCGAAACGAGTGGAGGTGATGTGCAGGGCGCTGTTGCCTGAGGCCTTGATGCCCTCGAAGGAGTAGAAGGCGTACCGGGTACCTGCGGCGTGGTCGGCCAGCTGCGTCGTCGGCGCCTCGATCGCGCCACCGTGGATGGCGATGTGCGCCACCCTCGCCCTGACGGGGACACGCTGGATGCGGCGGTAGTCGGTGCCCTCGCCCTCGTGGGCGGCTAAGTCGGCGTAGTTGGCGTAGACGTCACCGGTGCGCACGATCCCGGCGGGGGCGGCGTGCGCGGCGGGGACGGAGCCGAGCATGATCAAGCTTGCGGCGATGACGGGCATGGCCTTGTTCACGTGACACCTTTCGACGAGTCCTGGCAGCCATCGTGGCGCATCCCGGTCGGTCCACCATCCGTCAGGTGGCAGGACTCAGTCTGATCATCGCGAGCGTTCCGGCGGAGGCCGTCGCGATCCCCAGGGCAACGGACAGGCCGGCTGAGCGATGCCCCGCGCCGGTCGAGACGCGCCCTCGAGCTGATCCAACGCTTCACTACCGACTCCCCCACTTTGGATGCCGCCCAGGTCCTGACGGCGATCAACCGGCTGCGCCGTACGGAGAACGAAGAGGGCTACGTGATCCTGAGGTCGCTTCTTCCTCGCCCTCACACCAGCCTGTCCGGGTTGAAGAAGCTCACCGGTTGAGGCGTGCGGTGACCAGATCGGTGAAGCCGTTGGCGAGCAGGATGACGGCGATGGCGGTGAGCAGGATGCCTGCGATGCGGTCAAGGAGAATGGCGCCCTTGAGGGAGATGCGCCGTTGGACGTGGCCGGACAGGTAGAGCGTCACCCCGGTGACCGCGGCGAAGCACAGGGCGGCGACGGACAGGGCGCATCCTGTGCGCCCGGTGAGTCCCGACCTCGGTCGGCGACCCGTCCGAGTTGTGACTACCTGAGACAGGTCGAAGCGGCCGGGAGGCCGGCGAAGCGCGCCTTGGTCCACGCGAGGACGTCGGGCATCGAGGACGGGACCCGCGACCCGCTTGCGGCCGAGACTGTTGTCCCTGAGATAGCCGGTGAACGCCGGGGTGGACAGCCAGCCAGTGCAACGCGGCGCCACGGCTTTGGTCCGGCGAAGGCGGCGGACTGTCGAATCTTGGCCGCTCAATGGCCCGGATGTTCCGGCCGGCGGGTGATGCTGGTCGAACGGAGGCTGTCGGGCGGTGTCAGGACCTTGGGGGATGCATGTCGGAGCGACCGAACATCCTGGTCATCTGGGGAGATGACATCGGCATCTCGAACCTGAGCTGTTACAGCGACGGGCTGATGGGATACCGCACCCCCAACATCGACCGGATCGCCGAAGAGGGTGCCCGATTCACCGACTACTACGGCGAGCAGAGCTGTACGGCGGGCAGGGCGGCGTTCATCACCGGCCAGAACCCCTACCGCACCGGCCTGACCAAGGTGGGCATGCCCGGCGCCGACATCGGGCTCCGCGACGAGGACCCGACGACCGCCACCGCGCTCAAGGCCCACGGGTACGCGACCGGCCAGTTCGGCAAGAACCACCTCGGCGACCGGGACGAGTTCCTGCCGACGGCGCACGGGTTCGACGAGTTCTTCGGCAATCTCTACCACCTCAACGCCGAGGAGGAGCCGGAGCAGGCCGACTACCCGACCGAGGAGGAGATCCCCGGCTTCAAGAAGCGGTTCGGGCCGCGGGGAGTGATCCACTCGTGGGCCGACGAGGACGGCACCCAGCGCGTCGAGGACACCGGACCGCTCACCAAGAAGCGGATGGAGACCTGCGACGAGGAGTTCCGCGACGCGGCGATCGACTTCATCCGCCGCCAGGCCGAGGCCGACACGCCCTTCTTCGTGTGGTTCAACACCACCCACATGCATTTCCGCACGCACGTCAAGCCGGAGAGCAGAGGACGGGCCGGGCGCTGGCAGTCGGAATACCACGACACGATGCTCGACCACGACGACATCGTCGGGGACCTGCTCGCCGTACTCGACGAACTCGGCATCGCCGAGAACACGATCGTCCTGTACTCCACCGACAACGGCCCGCACATGAACACCTGGCCCGATGCCGGCATGTCGCCGTTCCGCAACGAGAAGAACTCGAACTGGGAGGGCGCCTACCGCGTCCCCGCCGTTGTTCGATGGCCTGGCAAGATCCCGGCGGGTACGGTGCTCAACGGCATCGTCAGTCACAGCGACTGGTTCGTCACCCTGGTGGCCGCGGCGGGCACGCCGGACATCGCCGACAAGCTGAGGGCGGGAGCGGAGCTCGGCGGCACGTCCTTCCGGGTGCACCTGGACGGCCACAACCAGCTGCCCTACCTGACCGGTGAGGTGGACGAGAGCGCGCGCAAGCACTTCTTCTACGTCTCCGACGACGGCGACCTCACCGCGCTGCGATACCACAACTGGAAGCTGGTGTTCCTGGAGCAGCGTGCCGTCGGAACGCTGCGGGTGTGGGCCGAGCCGTACACCGAGCTGAGGGTCCCGAAGGTGTTCAATCTGCGCACCGACCCGTACGAGCGCGCCGACATCACCTCCAACACCTACTACGACTGGCTGCTCGATCGGGCGTGGGTTCTGATCCCCGCGCAGTCGTACGTCGCCGACCTGATCTCGACATTCGCCGAGTTCCCGCCTCGGCAGGCACCGGCGAGTTTCAGCATCGACCAGGTGATGGACAAGCTACGGACCTGGATGGCAAGCGCGTGAGCTCCACGGGACGCGTCGGCGATCGGATGGGCGCGAGGTCGCGCCACCGGGCCGAAGGCGCGGTCGTACTGCCCGGCGGGGTCTTCACGATGGGCTCCGACGAGCACTATCCCGAGGAGGCGCCGGTCCACAAGGTGCGCGTCGACGGGTTCGCCATCGACCCGATCGCCGTCACCAACCGTCGCTTCGCCGCGTTCGTCGCGGCGACCGGCTACGTCACCGTGGCCGAGCGGCCGCTGGACCCTGCCGAGTTCCCTGGCGCGCCCCCGGAGAACCTGGTGCCCGGGTCGATGGTGTTCGTGCCGACGCCCGGCCCGGTCGATCTTCGGCATCTCAGCCTGTGGTGGAGGTGGACGCCCGGCGCCGGCTGGCGCTTCCCCGAAGGCAGGGGCTCGAGCGTCGACGACCGTCTCGACCATCCGGTGGTCCACGTCGCCTACGAGGACGCCGCCGCCTACTCCACCTGGGTCGGCGCCGCGCTGCCGACCGAGGCGCAGTGGGAGTACGCCGCACGCGGGGGCCTCGAGGGCGCCGCGTTCACGTGGGGCGACGAGCCCCGTCCCGGGGGTCGCATCATGGCCAACACCTGGGACGGGGACGACTTCCCCTGGCGTTCGACGGGTGAGTCCGGCTGGTCGCGGACCGCGCCCGTCGGCTCCTTC
Organism: Nonomuraea sp. NPDC049152; assembly: GCF_040648355.1. Taxonomy (NCBI): domain Bacteria; kingdom Bacillati; phylum Actinomycetota; class Actinomycetes; order Streptosporangiales; family Streptosporangiaceae; genus Nonomuraea; species Nonomuraea sp. NPDC049152. The sequence goes on from NZ_JBEZDO010000001.1 coordinate 728,705, forward strand.
CCGCCGAACCACTACGGGTTGTTCGACATGGCGGGCAACGTCTGGGAATGGACCTGCGACTGGTGGGCCGAACGGCGCGCCGGCCGGGCCGCTTCGTCGTGCTGCGTCCCGCGCAACCCTCGCGGCGGCGACGCCGACTCCAGCTACGACCCGGCACAGCCCCGGTTCCGCATCCCGCGCAAGGTGATCAAGGGCGGGTCGCACCTCTGCGCCGACACCTACTGCCTGCGGTACCGGCCCGCCGCCCGTCGACCGCAGATGATCGACACCGGCATGAGCCACATCGGCTTCCGCTGCGTCTGGGACGCGTCCGCGTCCGGGAACACGACGACGGGCGCCGAGTCGTGACCGACAGGACCCCGCTGCCGTCGTGGCGGCCGGGCCGGGCCAGGGACACGCTCCTGGAGTTCCTCGATGCCGCCCGCTCGGTGCCGCAGGCCGATCGGGTGGCCTACTTCGACAACGACGGCACGTTGTGGTGCGAGCGGCCGGCATACGTCCAGCTCGAGTTCTTCCTGAGCGCTCTGCGGCGTCGAGTGGCGGACGACCCGTCGATCGGCGAGCGAGCCGAGTTCGCCGCGGTCCTGAGCGGCGATCAGCATCGGGTCGGCGAACTCGGCCTGGCGCGTGTCGCGCTCGCCCTCGCGGCCCTGTTCGAGGGCTTCACCCCTGAGGCGTTCGCCGCCGAGGTCAGGGCCTTCATGGCGACGGCCACCCACGCCACCCTTGGCAGGCCGACGATCGCGACCGTGTACCAGCCCATGCTCGAGTTGGTCGGCGAGCTCCGCCGGCGCGGCTTCACCGTCGGCATCGTGACCGGAGGGGGCACCGAGTTCGTCCGCGCTGTCAGCGAGGACCTCTACGGCGTACCGGCCGAGCTCGTCGTCGGCACGCTCATCGCCTACGACTTCGAGCGGGACCGCTCCGGGCGTCCTGTGCTCCGCCGTACCGGCAGAGTCCTCGGCGACGCCAACGAGGGACCGGCCAAGGTGACCAACATCCAGACGCAGCTCGGGCGACGCCCGATCCTGGCCGCAGGGAACTCCAGCGGCGACCGGGAGATGCTCGAATGGGCGACTGCTACAGACCGGCCGAGCCTGGCGCTGCTCGTCGACCATGACGACGCCGAGCGCGAGTACGCGTACGCCGGCAGGGCGGAGACGTTGACGGAGACCGAGCCCATCACCGAGACCGCGTCCCGTCTCGGCTGGAGCGTCGTCAGCATGGCCAACGACTGGGAGACCGTCTTCTCCCGCTGATCCAGAAGTTTTACGACGTCAACGGACCTACCTAGCGATTCCCGGCTATGCCCAGACACATGATGATGAGATGGGCGCACGTGCCGGTTTCGCGGCGAGAGCGGTACCGCTCCTCGGCCAGCTGCGGCACTACTCGGCACGCTGGGTACGCGCGGATGTCCTCGCCGCGTTCGCGATAGCGGTGACCCTGCTGCCCCAAGGGCTTGCCTACGGCGCCCTGGCAGGACTTCCACCGGCCGCCGGCCTGTACACGGCGCTGGGCGCCGCGACGGTCTTCGCCCTGTTGACGCGTACGCGCTTCGTATCGGTCGGCCCCTCATCGACGCTCGCGCTCCTGACCTTCAGCGTGGTGCACGAGCGAGCAGGCTCCGACACCGGCAGGGTGACGGCGCTCGCGGCGGTCCTGTCGCTCCTGGTGGGCCTCTGGTGCCTGTTGGGAGCCGCGCTGCGGTTGCAGGGCATCGGCGACTTCCTGTCGGCGCCTGTGATGCTCGGATACCAGGCGGGCGTGGCGGTGCAGGTCATCACCGGGCAGGTGGGAGCGCTGCTGGGAGTCGCGACGCACGGGTCCGATCCGCTCCGCAGGCTGTGGCAGGTGTGCACCCACCTGGAGCAGATCAAGCCGCCGACCGCGGCGTTGGGCCTGGGTGCCCTGGCCGCGCTCGTGCTGCTCAAACGCTACCTGTCCAGCGTGCCAGGTGGACTGGTGGTCTGCGTGACCGCGATCGCGCTCTCGGCCGCGCTCGGGCTGGGCCGTGACGGCGTCGCGGTGGTCGGGCCGGTAGCCGGCGGTCCGCCCACTCTCTCGCGGCTCTACACGAGTCTCGACGATGTGTGGGCGCTGCTGGTCCCCGCTGCGGGCATGGCCCTGGTCGCCTCGGTCGAGACGTTGAGCGCCGTCCGCCGGACCGCGGCTGATTCCGGCGACCGTATCTCACTAGACCGGGAGAACGCCGCACTTGGTGCGTCAAGTCTCGCCTCGGGCGCGATGGGCGGCTTCCCGCCCATGGCGAGCACCTCGCGAAGCCTGTCGGCCCGCGGCGCCGGCGCGCACTCCCAGCTCTTCCAGCTCGTGGCCGCCGGCATCGTCCTCTTCGTCCTGTTCACCGGCGGGCCGGTGCTGTCCTACCTTCCCATGGCGGTGCTGTCGGCCATTGTCATCGCGGGCGCGCCCAGGCTCATCGACCTCACCGGCTTCGTACGGCTGTGGCGGGGCTGGCGCGACGAGAGCGTGATCGCGCTCGTCAGCATGGCCGGGGTGCTGGCCTTCGGCGTACTGCCGGGCCTGCTCGTCGCGGTGGTCCTGTCCGTCGCTCAACTGGTCCGCCGCGCCGCCCGTCCACACGACGCCGTCCTCACCCTCACCGGCCACGATCGTCAACCCCGGGAGCTTCTCGATCAGGCCTCGCCCCATCCGGACATCCTCATCTACCGCGTCGACGCGCCGTTGTTCTTCGCCAACGCCGAATGGGTGCGGCAGCGAGTCCTCACCCTGGTGACGGCCGGCTCGCCGCCGCGCTGCGTGATCCTGGACGCCGAGGCGGTGTTCTACCTGGATTCCACCGCCGCCGATGTCCTGGCCCAGCTCACCGTTGACCTGCGAGCACTCGGCAGCCGGCTGGCTCTGGCACGCGTCCACGAGCCCGTCCTGGCGCTACTGCGCGCCAACCCCTACCGCGACGGCGCCACTCGGCAGCTCCCCGTCTTCCCGACCGTCCGCGAAGCCTTCGCCGCCATGCGGGAACCGTGAGCCAGACGCCGCTGGCCTCACCGTGCCGACTTCCGAAGCTCCGCGACCGCATCCGCGTCCACCGGACGAGCGCCTTCGTCGACGCGGCCCCGCCTCGCGGTCACCAGCCGCCGCCAACACCGCCTCGCCGTCACCAGCCACCGGCAGCGCTGGATCTCCGTCACCAGCCACCGGTAGCGCTGGATCTCCGTCACCATCCGCCGGCCGCGCTGCCCGAAGTCAACGGTCGTCGCCCGGCTCAGTGCGTTCATCCGCGACAGGATCGTCCGGGCCGCGGCGAGCACGGTGCGAACGTCGACGGTGTCGAAGCGGGACGCCGGTCGGCTGACGGGCGTCCAGGCGACCGCCAGCATGCCGCCGAGCAGGCCGATGATCATGCCGAGCAGGAAGCCGCCCAGGTTGGAGTAGACGAAGGACGCCATGGACAGCAGCACGGCCATCAGGCCGAGGAAGACCCGTTGACCGGGTTGCAGCCAGACGAGCACGCCGAGGATCATCATGACCACGGCGATCAGGTAGGTGGCTCCGACCGTGCCGAACATGATGGCGACCGGCAGCGCGTCGACGGCGAGCGGGATGGAGAGCAGCTCCAGGCCCGCCACGAGGACGAACAGCCCACCCCAGAACGGTCGTGAACGCCGCCACGACTTCATGATCTTCCGCCTTCCGGCTCGTACCATGATCGGTCTCTACTGTCGGCGGGGCCGGGGCCCGTCCCTGCCTAGAAGCACTCGTGTTCGCCGGACAACACCTTCATGGTGAGGTCGGGCAGGCTGAAGGTCGCGGCCGTGACGGCCCAGGCGCTGAGCTTGACGTTGCGGAGGGTGAGCGCCCTGCCCTGTCCGCCGAAGGTGCCGGCCGGGCCTCTGACGCCGGGCACCTCGTCCAGCGTGCTGGCGTCGCGACCCAGTTCGATGTCCTGGAGAGTGGCCGCGCTCTGCGCTGCCGCCACGTCGACCACCATGTCCTCGACCGTCACCTGGTTGCCGCCCTGGCCGCCGGTGATCCTGACCGTCACCGCGCCCAGAGGCGTCTTCATGAGCACGCTCTGGCACAGGTCGGTGGCCACGGCCCGCCGGATGCCGGTCACCACGACGGGAATCACCTGGCCCTTCTTGTTGCGCACCACGCCACCGGCCAGGGCGAAACCCTGGCCGCGCAGTTCGCCGGTGAAGAGCTTGAAGGTGTCGCCCGAGACCACGAACGTCGCGCCGATGACGCCCTGGGCCGTGGCGCCGACCAGCAGCGACGTCATCGCCGCGACCGGAGCGAAGATCAGAGCGAAGCGCTTCCACCGCACGCGTCCCTGCTCGGCCATGATTCCGCTCCGCATCATTATTCCAAGACGGCCAACCCTTCGTCACAGAGAGTGACAGAATGGCCACGTTGCCGAGCATGGTGAGGCACGCGACCTTTGTCAATGAACGCTCCCGGCGTCGCAGTACTTCTCACTCGCAGCTGGACAATCTTGCCGAAGACCAGAGAAACCGCCAGTGACGCGCTTGAGTCACGACGCGGTCTGCCGCGGGGGCCGTACGCGACCTTCGATGCCCGCCTACCCACTCCCCTGGGTGCGAGACTGCTTGGAACGCAGGTCAGAACGCGCTTAGGCTGCGGACTGAGGTGTCGTCCGCAGCGAATCCGCCCTGTCGGCGACCGCGATACGGCGCGCGTATCGCTGCCCGTCGACAGGCGAGATCGAGAGGTTCCGCCATGCCTTCCGTTCTGGAGACGCTGCTGCCCATGGGTGGTGTCCTCGTGGGAACCGCCGCCACCATGCTTGGTCAGTTGGTGGCCACGAGAGAAGAAGTGGGAGGCCGCCGCCGCTGCCGAAGCCGCCTTCCGGGAGGAGCGCAAACTGGCGATCTTGAACTTCCTTGATATCAGCCAACAGGTGGGGACGATCGCGGCGCAGCGCTACCTCAAAGGCCAGGTGCCTGAGGACGTGCAGGCCAAGACCGACCAGATGTGGCTGCGCCAGAAGTACATAGAGATTGCGGGAAGCCCCGCTCTGCAGCGTGCCACGTACGAGTTCGCCGAACGCTTGATGACCGCCACGTATCGAGATCTCCCGGAGGGTGTGTCCGTACGAGACTTCCTGGAGGAAGGCGGCACCCCGGTCATACAGACACGCGAGGAGTTGGGTTTCACCTAGCAGGTGCCATGGTGATCCGCGAGGTATGTGTCGTGGCAAGCCGGTGACTTGCCTATGCGGGCTTCAGGAGAAGAGCAGCGTGTCGACGTTGTTCAGCGCCAGCTTGACCGCTCCCACGACGATGGACTCGGCACCAAGCTGGGAGGCCACCACCTCCGGCGCATAGAGGCATACTCGCTGTAAGTGGTCCTGGATGGGGTCGACCAGCAGTGCGCCGCCACGGGACAGCGAACCTCCGATCACCACCATTTCAGGATCGAAGGGGTTGACCACGGTTACGAGGCCTTCAGCCAGGCTCCCTGCGAGCGCCTCGACCGCCTTGGCCGCGCGCTGGTCGCCCTCGACCGCCCTGGCGAAGGCGAACTCCGCGGCCTGGCCTGGAGAACGCAGCTCACCTGGTTCCACCGCCATCGCGTAGTCGATGACGCGGCCGAAGATCTGCCACAATCCGTTCGGCTGCTCTCCGAGCTCGCCCGATGCCGCGTGCGCGCCACGATAGGGCTGGCCGTTGATCAAAAGGCCCAGCGCCATTCGGTTCCCGGCGAACAGGTACACCACGTGACTGCGGCCTACCGCGATCCCGCGCCAGTGCTCAGCGAGCACAGCCAAGCGCATGTCGTTTTCTACCAGCACAGGTGCCGGGATCCGACGGGACAGCTCAGCCTGCAGATGAAGTCCCGTCCAGCCGGGCAGCACTGTGCTCTTGATCACCCGCCCCTCCTCGTCGACCACTCCAGTGGTACCGATGCCGACAGATGCCAGTCCGCGCGTGTCCGTGCCTAACTCGCCGGCGCACGCATCCACGAAACGAGTGACCTCGCTCAGGCGCTCCTCGGCCGACATCTCCGGGTGGACTCGAGTCTTGCGGGACAAGAGGATCTGACCGCTCAAGTCGGCGCCCATGGCGTGCAACCGATAGCCGCCGATACTGAGCCCGACGACGTGCCCGGCAGACGCGCGGAACCTGAAACGTTTGGCGGGCCTACCGCGCTGGCGTTCGCCCGGCTCCTCGCCGCACTCCTCCGCCCAGCCTTCGGCCAGCAGGTCCTCGACGACCGTCTCCGCCGTAGGTCTGGAGACGAGAGCGGCTCGCGCCAGCTCTGTGACGGTGGCCACTTGGGCGGCGCGCAGGGCGCGCAGGATGGCGGCGGTGTTGAGCCGCCGCAGGAAAGAGGCATCGCCGCTTTGTTGCCTCACCCCGTGACCTCCGTCCCTCGCCGTGTCCCGACTCGATCATGGTACTTAATGAAGATCGCTTTCCATCCCGGCCTCTGATCAGAAAGCCCCCTGCCGGCCCGGCTCCTTGAGATCCGGCAGAGACACCAAGGTTCAGTCGGGTGCCCCACACAGGGACGCGTCAGAGACGATCGGTCCGGGAGCCGTCGCGGGTTTCGGCCGGGTCAGTGGGGTCCTGCCCCGGATGCTCGGAACCGCGGATGCCGACGGCCACCTGGAAGCACTTCAACCACTGGGTGCCTTTCGACTCACAACGAGCCGACGAACGGGCGGGGCTTGAACCCACGATGCAGGGATTATGAGTCGCCTTGATCAATGTCGCTTTCTATCGCCCCGTCCAGAATTACCCCTGCTGTCATGTCGAGTGGCGCTCATGCCTGTCGGGCCGTATCGCGTACACGGGAGTAACCATTGAGCGCCTTTCGCAAACATCGTCATTTTCTCGGTGTGGATGGCGAGTTGGCGAGCCGGGAATGCGCTGCAGCTCTCTATATTGTCGAAGAGTGGGCGTGCGTTGTCCCGAACAGCGTGAGTCCGGCGGCTCGCCCCGGTAACTGGTGTCGAGCGGTCGGAGTGAACATGGTCGGTGGCGATCCCAGCCCGAAAAAGAAGCGCGGCCTTCCCGAAATCGACCCCACTCTGCGAGCCACCGCGGCGGCATCGGCGGGTGGCACGCTCGTCATCTGGTGGCCCGCTTTCACGCTGGGCGCGTACGACGCCATCTTCTTCGACGCCGTGCTGGGAATCTGGGCCGTGGCCACGGCAGTGCTGCTCTCGGGTCTGATCCTGCGCATCAGAGGTGCGCTGCCCTGGGCAGGCTGGTTCGCTCTGGCACTGCCCTCGGCCTGGATCGTTCTGGCCGTCGTGGCGCCGAGGACCCACGGGATTCGCTACCTCCACTACTTCGAGGTGGTGCTCACCCTGGTGGGCGCGCCGACCCTGACGTGGCTGCTGTCGAGAATCCTGCTGACCGACTACACCGAGCTGCCTGAGCTGCACCGGCTACGGGCGGTCATCGTCACGATCGCCGTCGGAATCCTGGCCTTCCTGCTCGGCAAATTCAATTACCTGTTCCTCACCTGCGCCGATTTCGACATCAGCGGCGACAACACTCCTCCCGGCTGCGCACAGGGCCCGCCCTTCCACCTGCTCTGAGAACTTCGCGCCCGTGGATGGCTCGTCGGAACGCCGGAGTGGTGAGCCGGTCACCGTGGTCAGGAGGCCAGGTGTGAAGCGGCAGACTTCCGGCGCGTCACCCCCGGTGGAGGCACGGACGGTGCCTGCGGCCCAGCCGATACGCATGAGCGACGAAGGGCCGGGTGTACTGGCTGCCTTGCCGAAGACTTTGAGCGCATCGCCCATGCTCCGGCCCAGGGCCCGGGTACGGCCACGGGCGTGAGCAAGCACACGCCGATGGACATGGGAGGCACGGGCTCGGCCGGCCGGCCGGCCTGTATCACCCATCGGAGGAACACATGACCCACACGACCACTCCCCTTTCCCCCCAACGCGAACCGGAACTGGCCGGTCAGACCGTCGTCGTGATCGGCGGCAGCGCGGGCATCGGCCTCGAGACAGCTCGACGCGCCCTGGCCGAGGGCGCCGATGTCATCCTCACCGGCCGCGATGCCGACCGGCTCCGGCAGGCGGCGCTGGAACTCGGCGCGCGACGCACGGCGGCCTTCGACGCCAACGACGCGGCTTCCCTGGAGGGGTTCTTCCAGGACCTGCCGACACCGATCGACCATGTGATGATCACGGCCGGCGGCCCGCACTACGGGCCCCTGCTCGAGATGGACGCAGCCCAGGTACGCCAGGCGATCAGCGAACACATGGTGCTGGCGCTCGAGGTCGCGCGCAACGCCGCCGGCAAGATGAGGCCTGGCGGAACGCTGCTGCTCATGGGCGGTACCGGCGGCCGGCGCGTCGGTCGCGGCCTCGGGATCGCCTCCGCCGCCACCGCCGCGCTGCCTCCGTTCACTGCGGCCCTCGCGCTCGAGCTCGCGCCGGTTCGCGTCAATCTCATCGCGGCCGGCTTCGTCGACACCCCGTTGTCGGCATCGCTGCTCGGAGATCGGCTCGAGGAGCGCAGGAACGAGCTGCGGGCGACGCTCCCGATCGGCCGCGTCGTCGGCCCCGCCGACGTCGCCGCGCTCGCCGTCCACCTCATGAGCAACACGGCGATCACCGGCGCAACGTACGACATCGACGGCGGGCAGCAGTTCGTCTCATGAACACACGACACCGGGCTGGAGCAAGAGGCATGCCACTGAGCAGGCGCGATCGGGTCTCGGTGATGCGTCGTTCGGTGCGGCATGAGGGCCTCCGGGAACTCGGTGCGGATGTCGCAATCCACACCGAACCCGCAGGCCCTTCCTCATTTCAGTGCTCGACCTCTGTGGTCAGTACATCTAGCCGGTGATGCTCGGCCTGCCGTTCTCGACATGGCCCATCAGACGACGGCGGAACGACGGATCGTCCGCACAGGTGATCTCCAGGTCGTACCACCCCTGGGCGTCCTCCAGCGGCCACACCACCTGCTTGTACTGCCCGGGCCCGAGCGGCACGGACTGCTCCTTGTCACCATAGGCAAGTGCCCGCACGCGCAGCTTGACCTTCGCGTCGCCCAGGTTGGTGATCTCGACGCGCACCTTGCGCGGGTCGATGTCGATCACCGAGCGCACCTCGACCCGGCCCGCCGCTCCCTCCAGGGAACCGGCGAACTCCCGCCGGAACCCGTTCGGCCCGGTCAACACGAGGTCGTAGTCGCCATCCACGGGCACCCGCCGGGTGGTCACGCCCTGCACGTCCACGTGGAGCGGGAGCGCGAACTCGCCCCGGTACGGGTAGAGCGTCATGTGCATGCTCTCCCCGCCCGAGTTGCCGAGCGTCAGTTCCAGCTCCTTCCCGAGCGCGCGGACCCAGGCGTTCGGCTGGTACGGCAGAGCGCGCGCGGGCTTGGTGCCCGGTTCCTGCTCCGGCATGGCCTGCTGCGCGGGGGGCGTGGGCCGCCACCGGCCGCTGAAGGCGGGCACCTGGGCGGGCTGGGCCGGGGTGGGCGGCTGCGCCGTACCGGTGAAGTCGAAGGCGGAGGTGAGGTCGCCGGCGACCGTGCGGCGCCAGCGGGTGATGTCGGGGAAGCGCACGCCCAGCCACGTCTCCAGGAAGCGGCAGGTGGAGCTGTGGTCGAAGATCTGCGAAGCGACATAGCCGCCCGCGGTCCACGGGGAGACGATCGTCATCGGAACGCGGATGCCCAGGCCGATGGGCTTGCCGTCGTACCAGTCGTCGGTCTGGTCGGCGGGCGGCAGCGGCGGCGGCACGTGGTCGAAGAAGCCGTCGTTCTCGTCGTAGGTGATGAACACCGCGGTCGACTGCCAGGTCTCCGGGTTGGAGGCGATGGCGTCGAGGATGTCGTAGGTGATGCGGGCGCTCTGGATCGGCGAGGAGGCGCTGGGGTGCTCGGAGTCGGCGGCCGAGGGGACGATGTAGCTGACCTCGGGCAGCGTGCCGGCCTCGACGTCGGCGCGGAAGGCGGCCGCGAGCTGCTCGGCGGGTACGCGGCGCAGCGCCCGGTCGAACAGGACGCGCTCCTCGGCGTCCAGCGTGGCCACGCCCTCGTCCAGGCCGGCGAGAAGCTGCTGCCGCTTGGCCTCCGGCGCGGCGAGCACCGCGGTGTAGAAGGAATCCATGCTCTTGTAGTCGCCCCGCAGCGCCTTGCGGGCGATCTGCCGGAAGCGGGCGAAGAACTCCAGGTTGTTGTCCTGGTAGTTGTCCCACTCGTGGTAGACCTTCCACGAGCGTCCGGCCGCCTGCAGGATCTCGCCGGCGTTCGCCCAGGTGTAGCCCTTGTGGGTGTCCTCGGCGTAGGCGGCGTTGTCGATGGCGCGCTTGGTGGTGCCGGGCTCGTAGCCGGTGTGGCCGGAGACGTGGTAGTTGCGGTTCGGGCTCGTCGACGACAGCACGGAGCAGTGGTAGTTGTCGCAGACGGTGAAGGTGTCGGCCAGCTCGTACTGCAGCGGGATGTCCTCGCGGCGGTAGAAGGTCATGGTGGCGGGGCTCTTGGCGGGGATCCAGCCATCGTGCCAGCCCTGGGCCGCGGCCCGCTGGCCGTCGCTCCAGCCGTGGGCGAGTGCGTTGATCCACTGCAGGTCCTTGCCGACCAGGTCGGCGGCCTCACGGACAGGGAACGGCAGCACGCTGCCCGCCCCGTTGGGCTGCTCGAAAACCGGCTTGCCGGTCTTCAGCCGTACGGCGTTGCGGTCGCCGAAGCCGCGCACGCCTCGCAGCCCGCCGAAGTAGTGGTCGAAGGAGCGGTTCTCCTGCATGAGGAAGACCACGTGCTTGATGGCGGACAGGCCGCCCTGGGGGACGGGCATCGCCAGCGCGCGGTGCACGGAGGGGGGCAGTAGCGAACCTGCGACCGCCCCGGTGCCGAGGGCGAGGAAGGAACGTCGTGAGAGGCCGTGAGACATGGCCGACAGCGTGACAAAGGTAGAGATCCAGCCCATTGCCGCGAGATGGCGATCACGCGAAGAGCAGGTTTCCCGTCAAGCGTTGATCACACCAGGCTGCGCAGTCGAAACGACTATCGCGAGCTTGTTCCATAAGTCAGGCCAAGGCTGCGAGCTTGCGCTGGAGCAGGCGGCGCTCGCGCTCGTTCCCGCAAAGCTGTACGGCGAGCTCGATCTCACGCCGCGCGTCGTCGAGCTTTCCGAGGCGGGCGAGCAGCTCCCCGCGCACGCTCGGCAGCAGGTGAGAGCCGGAGAGGCCGCCCGACGCGACCAGTTCGTCGACGAGGGGAAGCGCGGCCGCCGGGCCCTGTGCCACCGAGATCGCCACCGCCCGGTTGAGCTCGACGACGGGCGTGGGCCGACGCGGCGCCACGCGAGCGGCCGGATCTGCAGGCGTTGCTGGACAGGATCGTCGCCGGCGGCGCGGTGGCCGCGATCGCCGAGGTTCGTGACGGGAACAAGACCTGGCGAGGCGCTGCGGCAGGACGCGAATGGGCGGCGCCCAGCCGGCTCCGATGGATGGGCGGTTCCGGGCCGGAAGTGTGACCAAGTCGTTCACGGCCACCGTGGTGCTGCAACTGGCGGGAGAAGGAAAGCTGGACCTGTCCGACACCGTGGAGCAGCGGTTGCCCGGGCTCGTGGACAAGGGCGCCGACATCACGATCAGGCACCTCCTCCAGCACACCAGCGGAATTCCCGAATACAGCGAGGGCATGTTCGACAAGTGGGGCATCCCGAGGGAGCGCTATCGCACCTGGTCGGCACGCTCACCTACCGGGAGCCTCGCCGGAGGTGCACGGCCCGCATGCCCACGCGTATGCGCCGGTCACCAAGGGTGGCAAGGTCGTCCCTGTGGACGTCACACGGTTCGATCCCACGATGGCAGGGGCGGCCGGTGAGATCATCTCCACCACCGAAGACCTCAACAGGTTCTTTCGCGCCCTGTTCCAGGGCAAGCTGCTGCGCCCCGCACAGCTGAAGGAGATGAAGGATCTCGGCACGGCCAAGGAATACGGGCTGGGGCTGGAGGTGGGGCCGCTGCCCTGCGGCACCGCGTGGGGCCACGGCGGCGGCACCCGGGGCTACTCGACGGTGGCGTTCAGCTCGGCCGACGGTTCGCGGCAGGTCGCGTTGTCGATGAGCCCGTTCTCCGGCGACCCCGAAAAGGCGGCCATGACCCTGCTGACCACCGCCCTGTGCCCTTAGCTCGATCTTCGCGGGCGCGGGCCGGCCCGTCGTGGCCGCGGGTGGCTTCAGTCGAGGCCCGTCACCCGCATCGTGATGTTCAGTCTGCCGCGGGCCAGGCCGGTGGCCGGGTCGCCGGTGCCCGGGTAGACCTTCGGGACGCCGTGGTAGGCGTGGCGGGAGGGACCGCCGAAGACGAACAGGTCGCCGGAGGCCAGGTCGATGTCGGTGTACGGCTTGGCGCGGGTCTGGGTGTTGCCGAACCGGAACACGCAGGTGTCGCCGATGCTGAGCGAGACGACCGGGGCGTCGGACTTCTCGTCCTTGTCCTGGTGCATGCCGAGGCGGGCGTCGCCGTCGTAGAAGTTGATCAGTGCGGTGTCGGGGGTGTACCCGGCGGCGTCACCGTAGCCGCTCGCGTCGCTGTCAACGGCCCGCAGTGCCCGACGGCCCAGCTCGACCATCCAGGAGGGGAAGGCGGCCACCCGTTCGCCGTTGACGTCGTCGGCGGTGCGGGTGTACTTGTACGGCTGCCAGTGCCAGCCGATGCACACGGTCTGCACCGACATCACCCCGCCCCGCGGCAACACCGTGTGGCGGATCGGGACCGGCCCCGCCGCCCAGGCGCGGCAGGAGGTCACCAGGTCGCGTTGCTGGTCCAGGCTCAGCCAGCCGGGAACGTGGATGGCGCCGGGCGCGATCTGCACGGCCGTCATGAGGGTTCCCTAAGATCGATTTGTCTGGAGTGAGTCGCTCTGGATGCCCAGGACGACGGGGTGTGGCTGATGAGGGTCCGCTGCTGCTGTTGTGGCTTGGA